>NZ_CAXSKS010000002.1:0-23563 GCF_964238105.1 Coprococcus sp. HPP0074
CTGTATCCTTCCCACTACTAGGGCGGATTAGGAACTTTCATCCATTAGCGACGTGCGCCGCAAGGCGCACACAAAAAGAGAACTTAGAAGGAGTCCCCTCAGACTCTCCCTTCCAGTTCTCTTTTTTCATAACATTATTTGACATGCATTGCGTAGACCCTTTACGCAACTACTCTTGCAAAATTTCCAGCATTTTCTCCGGATCTTCTGCTGCTTTCACCTTATCATTTGCCCGAATGATTACACCTTCTTCATCAATAAGATACGTTGTTCTGACCACTCCCATGGAAACTTTTCCATAATTCTTTTTTTCTTTCCACACATCATAAGCTTTTATAACTTCTAATTCAGTATCTGACAAAATCGTAAATGTTAACCCTTGTTTTTCTTCAAATCGCTTATGCGATGCAATGCTGTCCTTGCTGATTCCAAGCACAACTGCGCCTTTTTCTTCAAACTGCGGATATCGTTCACTATAGCCACATGCCTGTTTTGTGCAGCCAGGTGTATTATCTCTTGGGTAAAAATACAAAATAACCTTTTTCCCTCTATAATCTTTTAAACTATGCATCTCTCCATTTTGATCTGGAAGTGTAAATTCTGGTGCCTGAATACCTGTTTCTAACATAAGATCTCTCCCTTCTTTTTTCTCATTCCGCATTAAAATGGTGTCCCTATCAGATCATACGGTGTAATCTGGTACACATAGTAATTCAGCCAGTTTGTATACAGATCATTGGCATGTGACCGCCAGGATAACACCGGTCTTCTCTCACAGTCATCTTCCGGATAATAATTTTTAGGAAGCGCTATCGGAAGTCCCTTTTCTTTATCTCTCATATACTCTGTGTGGAGCGTCATCCGATCATATTCGGGATGTCCCATCACAAAAATCTGTCGGCCATCCTCTGCCATCACAAGGAAAACTCCCGCCTCCTCAGACTCTGCCAAAATCGTAAGACGCTCATCCGATTCAATTTGATCTTTTGGGATAGTCGTATGTCGGGAATGCGGAGCCATAAAATAATCATCGAACCCTCTCACAAGCGGAATTTTTCGATTTTTCACGCGATGTTCAAAAATCCCGAATAGTTTTTGCTCCAGCTGCACCTTCTCCAATCCATAATGATAATAAAGTCCCGCCTGCGCTCCCCAACAAATATGAAACGTAGATGTCACATGTGTTTTCGTCCACTCCATAATCTCTTTTAATTCTTCCCAGTAATCCACTTCCTCAAATTCAATCTGTTCTACCGGCGCTCCCGTAATGATAAAACCGTCAAATTTTTTCTCCTTGATTTCTTCAAACGGAACGTAGAACTGATTTAGATGACTGGTGGCGGTATTTTTTGATTCATGGCTGGAAACGTTGACAAATGTCACATCAACCTGAAGAGGTGTATTGGACATAGAGCGAAGGATCTGAAGTTCTGTGTCTTGCTTCAGCGGCATCAGATTCAAAAGTCCAATTTGGATCGGACGAATGTCCTGATGTACCGCTCGATATTCATCCATAACAAATATATTTTCCCGCTCCAATATTTCCTTTGCAGGAAGTTCATTTTGTACCCGAATCGGCATCTTTACTTTTCCTCCTCTTTTTCACAATCTTCTTTTCCTCGCACCTGCACTTCTCCGATATTCTGCTCATCGTTGCTTCCATGGATAAACTCTCCGGATTCTGCATCTACATAGCTGGTATCATCGTAGACAGCAGAGTCTGTCGGCAAATGCTTTTTCTCCAAATTCTGGTTGATAAACATTTGGAACAGATAATAGATCACTGCAAATGTTGGCACTCCCATAATCATGCCGGCAAATCCGAACAATCCTCCTCCAAGTAAAATCGAAAAGACTACCCAGAACGCAGACAGTCCGGTAGAATCTCCAAGAATCTTTGGTCCGATGATATTTCCATCCAACTGCTGCAAGAAGATAATGAACACCAAAAAGTAAAGTCCTTTGATCGGATCTGTCAACAAAAGCAGTATCGCACTTGGGATCGCACCGATGTACGGCCCAAAAAACGGAATCACATTTGTCACACCGACGATCACACTGACCAAAAGAGTATACGGCATATCAAGAATGCTTAATCCTATGAAACACAGCACCCCGATAATTGCAGAATCAATGATCTTTCCAATGATAAATCCACCGAAGATCTCATTTGATTTTCTCGTAATATGTAATACCAGATTTGCCTTTTCTGGTTTGAGCACTGCATATACTACTTTCCGTGACTGTCCTGCAAATGTTTCTTTGCTAAACAATACATACACAGAAACAATGATTCCGATCACGATATTCATCAGTTCATTGACAACGCTGATGACTCCTTCAGTCAGACCGGAAATCCATATATTGATCTGTCTTAGGAGATCACTCCGAATCCAGTTTTCAAAAAACGCAGTTGTTTCTGTGAGCACATTTTTTGTGATCAGCGCAAGGGTAGAATCGTCAAATTCCATCTCACTTAACCGTTCCATCCATTCATTGAGCTGTTCCGGCACAGTGTAAACCATATTTCGAATACTTCGATATAACTCCGGCAAAATCATATTGCATAACGCAACAATCAATGCCCCTGCAAAAAGCAGTGCGGTAAAAATCCCCACACCTCTCGCAAACTTTTTCAATCTCTCCTCTTTTTTTATCTTTCCCTTTAACAGCTTCACAATAAAATTTTCTACCATCTTCATAAGTGGGTTCAACAAATATGCCAAAACAAACCCATAGATGATTGGTTTCAAAATCTGAAAGATTTTTCCAAGAACGCCGGAAATATGACCAAATCTTAAAAATGCAAAATAAAACACAATGCTGGCTGCAACGACGAGGAATGCTGTCATCCCCCTGTTTAAATGTTGCTGCAATTTAGAAGTGGTTCTCTTTGTCAGCCGTGGTTGCTTATGATAAGGACTGTTATCTGTTCTCTCTTCCCGAGAATCCTGCTTTTTTTCCTGTTCTTCCATTTTCCCGCTCCTTTCCTTTTTTCATATGAAATCATTATACCCTCTGCCATACCACGCGTCAATACGCTCACACTACGAAAAGGCACCGCCAGATCTCTTGTATCTGACGATGCCTTTTCTTCCTGATTTTTCACTCTATTCGCAGACAGCACAGAACGTAGCACATTCTGTCTCCTGACAGTGGCATGCATTGCTTCCTTCCACACTGATCTTTCCGGCATGACATTTGCAGGATTCATTATACTGACAGTCTGTCGCCTTACAGTCGATCGTGCTTGTCGGAGAAGCAGTCCCCGTCACATTGGAATAACTGTCTCCTTTTCTTTCCTGAAAGCTGTCGCAGCAAGTCTCCTCTGAGCGCTTTGCTTTGTTTCCGCCTACTTCAATCTTATCCAGATTACATAAAAATTGCTGATTGTGTACACAAGTCTGTACGGTACATTTTAATTCTGGCATGTTGCTACCTCCTTGTTTGATTACTGTTCACAAACATAGTGTTTCCGCCAAAAACATTCCTATACTTCTTTTCTGATTTTTTTACAGACTTTGTGTCCTCTCGCAGATTTATTTTCCTTCTTCCAATTCTACTTTCCGAATTGTTCTGTTCTTAATCTCCTCTGTGATCTCCGCAATAAATGTATCCAGGCTTCTCTGTCCTTCATCTCCAAGGAAACGGCTTCTGACAGATACCACTCCTTCTTCTTGCTCTTTTGCTCCGACAACGAGCATGTACGGAATCTTATTCAGACGCGCATCACGGATCTTATATCCGATTTTTTCTGAACGTTCATCTACAGAGCAACGGATCTTTGCTTCTTTGAGTTTTGCTGCAACTTCATTTGCATACTCATGATATTTTTCGGAGATCGGAAGTACTTTTACCTGTTCCGGTGCAAGCCATGTCGGGAATGCTCCAGCAAAATGCTCGATCAGAATACCAATGAAACGTTCGATAGATCCAAATACCACACGGTGTACCATGATCGGTCTGTGTTTCTCACCATCTGCTGCAATATATTCCATCTCAAAACGAAGCGGAAGCTGGAAGTCTAACTGGATTGTTCCACACTGCCATGTTCTTCCAAGTGTATCTTCCAGATGGAAATCAATCTTCGGTCCGTAGAATGCCCCATCTCCTTCATTGATCACATATGGAAGCTGCAGCTCATCCAGTGCAGAGCGAAGCGCATCTGTTGCGATATCCCAGTCTTCCTGGCTTCCCATGCTGTCTTCTGGTTTTGTAGATAATTCTACATGGTATTTAAATCCGAACAGACTATATACTTCATCAATCAGTCTTGCAACCCCTTTGATCTCATCTTTGATCTGCTCTCTTGTCATGAAGATATGTGCATCATCCTGTGTGAAGCTTCTAACTCTCATCAGACCGTGGAGTGCACCTGATTTTTCATGGCGGTGTACTGTTCCAAGTTCTCCCATACGGAGTGGAAGATCTCTGTAAGAGTGTGGTTCTGTCTTATAAACAAGGATTCCTCCTGGACAGTTCATTGGTTTGATTGCAAAATCTTCCTCATCGATCACTGTTGTATACATATTTTCTTTGTAATGTGCCCAATGTCCAGATGTCTCCCAAAGTTGTTTATTTAACATAATCGGTGTAGAAATCTCTACATAACCTGCACGTGTATGCACTTCTCTCCAGTAATCGATCAGTGTATTTTTTAAGATCATTCCCTTCGGAAGGAAAATAGGGAATCCCGGTCCTTCCTCCAAGATTGTAAACAGTCCCAGTTCTTTTCCTAATTTTCTGTGGTCGCGCTTCTTTGCTTCCTCAATTTTTGCAAGATACTCATCAAGATCTGCTTTTTTTGTAAAAGATGTTCCGTAAATTCTTGTGAGCATCTTATTTTTCTCGCTTCCTCTCCAATAAGCACCAGCGAGACTTGTCAGCTTAAATGCCTTGACAGATTTTGTGCTGAGTAAGTGTGGTCCTGCACAGAGATCTGTAAATTCTCCCTGCTTGTAGAAAGAAATCACTGCATCTTCCGGCAGATCTTCAATCAGCTCCACCTTATACGGCTCTTCTTTTTCTTTCATCAATGCAATCGCCTCTTCTCTCGGAAGTGTAAACTGCTCAATTTTCAGATCTTCTTTGACAATTTTCTTCATCTCTTTTTCGATTGTTTCCAGATCTTCTGTTGTAAACGGAACTTCTCTGTCAAAATCATAGTAGAAACCGTCATCAATTGCCGGTCCGATTGCAAGTTTTGTATCCGGAAACAGTCTTTTTACTGCCTGTGCAAGAATATGAGATGTTGTGTGGCGGAACGCATGTGCTCCCTCCTGACTTTGGAATGTATGAATTGTCAGTTCACAATCCTGGTCGATCTTTGTGCGAAGATCGATCACTTCCCCGTCCACTTCTCCTGCTGTCGCCATTCTTGCAAGCCCTTCACTGATATCTGCTGCAATCTCATATACAGACTTTGCTTCACTGTATTCTTTGACAGAACCATCTTTTAATGTAATTTTCATTGTTTTTTCTCCTTTTCTATTTTTATTGTTTTTGTTTCTCCTATTGATCGTGTTTTCCGTTCTTCTGCCAAACAGAAAAATCCCTTGCAGCACAGATCTTGATACTGCAAGGGACGAGTATTTACTCGCGGTTCCACCCTGATTGAACTGGCTTTTGCCAGAACCACTTTCTTGATGATAACGGAATCACCGGGCTGTTTTCAGCCACTCCGAGGTAGTTTTCAGATGCTTCTGTAATAAGAAGTTTCCAGCACAAGACTTCTCTCTCTGTAATCTTCCACATCCTACTCGTCTCATCTACGTATTCTCTCTATTCTTTTGTAAGATACATTCGCATCACTGCGAAAAATTCTCTCACCATATAGTTTAAAAATAAAATTGGATTACATCCTGCTGCAATTCCATACAATCTTGTATAGCCAATCTGTCTCCCAAGCAACAACGACCGATAAATATGAAAATTGTTGGATACAATTCCGATCCGGTCGTCCATACTGTCTACAAGCAGCGCACTGTATTTCAAGTTTTCATAAGTATTTCTCGACTTTTCCTCCAGAGAGATCTGTTCCTCAGCAATACCGTGTGAAACAAGATACTGTGCCATCGCAAACGCTTCTGTCACATCTTCTCCCTTCCCCTGACCACCAGATACGACCACTCGTGTCTCCGGATTCTCTTTCAAATATGCTACTCCTCTATCCAGCCGTCTCTTCAAAGAATTGGTAATCTTCTTTCCTCTCACCTGTGCGCCCAGCACAATGATCACGTCCAGCTTCTTAGGCGGCAGTGTAAGCATTGCAGAGCAGATGATCACCTGTACTGCAAAGAATACAAAATAGGCGATAAAATTCAATGTAAGCAATATGTACTGAAGCCATCTTGGGCTAAAATGTACAATTGCTGCCAATAGGAAATTGAACACCGCAAACACTATCCAGAACGCAGCAAATGTAGAATTCCATTTTCTTGTATAATAGCAGATAAAAAGATAATAGACAATCGCTAAAATTCCTATGACGATAAATCCTGTATGCATCTTCTCACCTCTTTACCCAAGCTGTTATTTTCCACAGCACTTTTTATACTTCTTACCACTTCCGCATGGACATGGATCATTTCTTCCGATCTTCTTCTCTCTGCGAATAGTACCGGATGCCTTTTGCTCTCTGTAAAGCTCCTTTTGTTTCTCTTTTGTGAAGATCTCGTCCCACTGTGGAAGTTCATATAACCAGTCTGCTTTTGCATCGACCATGTTCTTATATAATTTTTCTTTATCAAAGTTTAAGTTCACGATCGTATCTTCTTCCATTGTCTCGATCGGGTTTTCTACTTTCAGACTTTCATTGATTCCATCTAAGAATCCTACCATAGTAAATACTTCTACCTGATATTTCTCTGCAAGTTCCTTTACAGTTCCTCTGACTTCCTCATCTGGATTAGAGAGAAGCTGCTCATAGATTCCTCTCTCAATCTGAAAATATGTCGTCCAAAACTTCTGTAACTGTGTCTTATCCATCTCCTGCGAATACGCAGTAGCTCTCCATTGTTCTAATAAACTCATTTCTACCAATACTCCTTTGTATGTGATTTCGTACGTCCTATTATATACTATTTCTTTTCTCTTTTCAAACATTTTTCGATATTTGCCTACTTTTCCTCTTACTTGTCAAATTCACAGAAAATACCTTCTTATGCTTATTTCTTTTCTTCATTTGCTTTTTCGTGTGTTTTCCTATATAATAGAGCAAATATCTTGTTTAGAAACGGAGTGTCCTACTATGAAAAAATTCAAACGGATCTTTGCATTGGCAGGTGTGATCTTGCTCTGTGCGCTCTATGCGAGCACACTGCTCTTCGCTTTCATTGATCGTTCTCAGTCTCTTGATCTCTTAAAGGCATCCATTGCAGCTACAATCATACTCCCTGTATTTTTATATGCCGCAATGCTCTTTCATCGTCTTTCCAAAAAAGATGATGATCACGATCAAGAAGAAAAATAAAAATCTACTATCTTATATATAAAGCTCTGCCAGCATCAGTGCAGAGCCTTTTTCTATCACGCTTTGCGGATTGTGCTTTCCTCTTTCTTCCTGTTCCCTGATCTGCTGACGTTTGCTCAAATATTCTTCGATTGAAATAACTTCCTGTGGATTCTGTCTTCGCTTTGTCAACATTTTACATACCTCCTTTTTACTTCTTTTTCGTTTCTGACTACTTCTCTCTTATTCTTTCTGTCAACTTTATTATTCTATTCCACGCTCCCGGAAAATATGTCTTTTTTCATTGTTTTTCTCAAGTTTTCACTTGATAACTTTATTATAAATCGAAATTGTGACATCCCTATGACAGATCTCTAAACCCTTTCTAATCTAATTATTAAGATTTTCTAATGTATTTTCTAAGTTTTTCTGCATTTTCCTTGACATTTTTCCTGAGTATCCCTACACTAAATCTCATCAACAAAGCAAACATAAAATTTTAACAGAAAGGTTATGGTATCATGGAACAATTTATTTTGCCTGAAGGCTATCACTCTCCACTCACAATCCGGGAAACGGAAGTTGCGATCAAGGAAGTCAAAGATCATTTTGAGCGCGCGCTTGCCAAATCCTTACATCTCACCCGTGTTTCTGCTCCTCTTTTTGTAAAACCAGAAAGTGGTCTGAATGATAATCTCAACGGAACCGAACGTCCGGTTTCTTTTGGAATCCGGGAACAGAACGATGCTCCTGTGGAGATCGTACACTCTCTCGCCAAGTGGAAACGATATGCTTTGAAGCGCTATGATTTCCACTCCGGCGAGGGACTCTATACTGATATGAGTGCAATCCGCCGCGACGAAGACACCGACAACCTGCATTCTCTGTATGTAGACCAATGGGACTGGGAGAAGATCATCTCCAAAGAAGAACGGAACACAGAAACACTTCTCTACACAGTCCGGAAAGTCTATGCTGCCTTAAAAGAAACTGAGGAATTTATTTCCCGCAGATACAATTACATCGAACCGCTTCTCCCGGAAGACATTACTTTTATAACTGCTCAGGAACTAGAAGATCTATATCCCAAGCTTTCTCCAAAAGAACGAGAATACAAAATTGCAAGAGAGAAGAAAGCGGTCTTCCTTTCGCAGATCGGTAAGACTCTTGTCTCCGGGAAGCCGCACGATGGACGTGCTCCTGATTATGATGACTGGGAATTGAATGGTGATATTCTCGTGTATTACCCGGTGCTTGACGTAGCGCTGGAACTTTCCTCCATGGGGATCCGTGTTGACGAAGCCGCTTTAAAGCGGCAGCTGAAAATCGCCGGCTGCGAAGACCGTGCCGAACTGGATTTTCAAAAATCTCTTCTCAACGGAGAGCTTCCCTACACAGTCGGTGGAGGAATCGGTCAGTCTCGGATCTGCATGTTCTACCTCAGAAAAGCCCACATCGGTGAAGTGCAGTCTTCCATTTGGACCGAAGATACCCTTCGTTTGGCAGACGAACACCAGATTCAACTTCTCTAAAATGACTTCCCTGTAAAGCAACAAAACATGCCGGAATATTTTACCATTTCCTATTGGAAATCAGCTTTTTCCGGCATGTTTTTTCTAAAATTCTATTCTAAGTTTGTATCATTGTTTTCCGATAAACATCCACGCCAGCCTTCTTAGCGGTAGATGATCTCATCTCTTCCCGGTCCGTTAGAAACCATCGTAATCGGATAACCGATCTTCTCCTCAATAAATTCGATATATCTACGACAGTTTTCTGGAAGATCTTCATAGCGTTTAATTCCCCGGATATCGCATTTCCATCCTGGAAGTGTCTCTAGAACCGGTTTTGCACGCTCCAGCAAATAGGTCGGCGGGAAGTCCGTTGTAATCTCCCCGTCAATGTCGTAGGCAACACATACTGGAATCTCATCGAGATATCCAAGTACATCTAAGACAGTAAATGCAACATCTGTTGTTCCCTGAAGTCTGCATCCATACTTGGAGGCAACCACGTCAAACCATCCCATACGTCTTGGACGTCCGGTCGTTGCACCAAATTCTCCTCCATCTCCGCCTCTTCTTCGAAGCTCATCTGCCTCTTCGCCAAAAATCTCACTGACAAATGCTCCTGCTCCAACAGCACTTGAATATGCCTTGCAGACAGTGATGATCTGCTTGATCTCATACGGTGGGATTCCTGCTCCGATCGCACCATATGCCGCAAGTGTTGAGGAAGAGGTAACCATTGGATAAATTCCATGATCTGGATCTTTCAGAGAACCTAACTGTCCTTCCAGAAGAATTTCTTTTCCTTCCTTGATCGCATTGTGCAGATACAGGGACACATCGCATACATATGGAGCAACCATCTTTTTATAGCTCTGCAATTCTTCGTAAAGATCTTCTGGACGAAGTGCCGGTTTCTTATATAAATGCTCTAAAATAACATTCTTCTGTTCACAGACACGAACAACTTTTTCTTTTAACAATTCATCGTCAAATAACTCACTAACCTGAAATCCGATCTTTGCATACTTGTCTGAGTAAAACGGAGCAATTCCTGATTTTGTAGAACCAAAGGATTTTCCACCCAATCGTTCCTCCTCATACTGGTCAAACAGGATGTGATAAGACATGACAATCTGTGCTCTGTCAGATACTAAGATCTTCGGCGCCGGAACTCCTCTGTCAATGATGGACTGAATCTCCCCAAAGAGCACAGGAATATTAAGTGCAACCCCATTTCCGATAATACTTGTCGTGTGATCATAAAAAACTCCTGACGGCAATGTGTGAAGTGCAAACTTTCCATAGTCATTGATGATCGTATGTCCCGCGTTTGCTCCGCCCTGAAAACGAACGATAATGTCCGCTTTCTCTCCAAGCATATCTGTAATCTTTCCTTTTCCTTCATCGCCCCAGTTTGCTCCTACTACTGCTTTTACCATGTCTTATCCTCCTAATCGATAAATGTCTTATTTTATCTTCTTATAAACATTTACAAGCTCTGCTTATTTACTACGCCAACGATTATACTATACTTTTTTCTTGATGTAAAATATTTTTTTGAAAACTTTTCAAAAACTTTTTTAAAAACCTTTATACAAAGTTTCATACAAAATCTGTTCACAATCTCCTACATCAATGGAGCAATCAGACGCAGCACTCTTCCTGCTACTGTCATCACTGTTCCTCTTGTCCGAAGATCCATCACACTTACTTTCTGACATTTTTTCAATGTCTCCTGAAAATCTTTTTCAATATTCCAGACAACCGGATTGTTGTAAATAAAGGTTCCACACTCAAAATGAAGATACAGACTCCGATAGTCCAGATTGATGGTGCCGACCGTCGCCGTGTCATCATCAGAAACAAAAACTTTTGCATGGACAAATCCCGGTGTGTACTCATAAATCTGTACTCCTGCCTCGATCAGCTCTTCATAGTATGTCTTTGCTACTGCAAATGCATACCACTTATCCGGAATGTGCGGCATAATGATGATGACTTCAATTCCACTTTTTGCGGCATACGTCAGATTCGTCACCATCTCATTATCCAGGATCAGATACGGTGTCATAATGTGCACATATTTCTTTGCATGATTTAAAATGTGAAGGTAAACTTGCTCTCCAATGTTTTCATTGTCGAACGGACTATCTCCATAAGGCAGTACATACCCCAGTTCTCTGTGCAGTTCCTCCTGAACCGGAGTCAGATATTTTTCATAATCTTCTTTCTGATGTTCTGTGACATTCCACATCTGCAAAAACATGATCGTAAAATTCTGTACCGCATCTCCCTTGATCATGACCGCTGTATCTTTCCAATGTCCAAACCGTTCTTTCTGATTAATATATTCATCTGCCAGATTGATTCCGCCTGTAAATGCCGTATGTCCATCGATCACGCAGATTTTCCGATGATCTCTGTTATTCTGGTGCGTGGAAAGAATTGGCTTGATCGGACTAAACATCTTGCATTTGATTCCTTTTTCCTGAAGTGTCTCCGGATAATGATACGGCAGAAGCGCGATACAGCACATCCCATCATACATAAATCGGACTTCCACCCCTTCTTTCACCTTTTCTTCCAGGATTTCCAGGATGCTATCCCACATAATTCCCTGTTCTACGATAAAGTATTCCATGAAAATGAATTTCTTTGCCTGTCGAAGTTCCGTTTTCAACTGCTCAAACTTATCTTCCCCCAGCGGGAAATATTTGACACTTGTGTTCCGCTTAATCGGATATCCTGCCTGCCGTGACATATAATGTGCCAAATTTGCGTTGGCTGGTTTGGATACTCTAAGATCTTCTATGATCTCCTCATCCTGCTCCATATATGGCTTTGTCTCAAGCGAGAGATCCTGGAGCCTTTTCCCGATAAACCGTGTTCCAATCTGCACACGGGTAAACAGATAAAATAACATTCCTACGATCGGAATCGCCATTACAAACAAAATCCAGGACATTTTAAATGCCGGATTTTCCTTTCGATTGATAATATAGATCACGACAGCACTGCCGAGTATCAGCAGTAAAAGATACATTACCGGCGCATATTTCACGAGACTTGTAAACATCTCAAACAACAGTACCACCTGAAAAATAAGAAGCAGAAATACAAGTGCAGTCCTGCTAAATACGATATGAAAAATCCCTTTCTTCGTTTTCTTCTTTACTTCCATCCGATTTTCTCTTTTCCCTTCTCTTTTATCATTTGCCTTTTCCAATTGACAAAAGGAGGCTGCCACAGTAAGCCTCCCCCTTTTTGTCATTCCAATAATTTTTCTGCCAGAAGCGCTGCCCCTGCCCGGATTTCTTCTTCCGGTAAGTTTGCGAATCCAAGGAGGATCGTACAACTTCTCTGCATCTTCTGCGTCTCAAATGTCGACAATCCATAAATCCGTATTCCACCCTGCTTCGCTTTTTTGACGGCATCCCCTTCGCTTCTCCCATCGTGAAACGTGAAAAGCAAGTGAACTCCCGCATATTCTCCGCTGACAGAGCCAATGGAAAGAAGTGGTTTCAGTGCATTTAAAAGCGTATCGTGACGACTTTTATAGAGTGCACGCATTCGATTCAAGTGCCTTTCATAGTACCCTTCTGCCAGAAATCGCTCTACGATTTTTTGATCAATTTTCGACACGGTCGAATTGATAAACCGATATTCCCTCTCATAAACGCAAAGCAAACTCTCTGGAAGAACCATATAGCTCATACGGAGTGCCGGTGCAATCGACCTTGAGAACGTGCCAAGATAAATAACCCGCTCATGAATGTCGTACCCTTGCAGCGCCGGAATCGGTTTCCCTTTGTAGCGAAATTCACTGTCATAATCATCTTCGATAATATAACGCTCTCCTCTGTCTGCCCACTTAAGCAGCTCCAATCTTCGCCGGATTGGCATCACAACCCCCAAAGGGAACTGATGTGACGGCATTACATATGCAACCTGCGCGCCGCTCTTTTCCAGAAGATCTGTCCGCATGCCACTGTGATCCATCGGCACTGTGCACACTTCCTGAGACAAGTTTGCAAACAGACGGTAAGCCTGTTTATATGTCGGTGTCTCAAAGGCGACTTTCTTGTCTTTTCCAAGAATATTGATCAAAAGCATCAAAAGGTAATCATTCCCCGCCCCGACAATGATCTGTTCCGGGCGGCACCTGACTCCTCGCGCCTGATGCAGATAACTGCTGATCGCACTGCGCAGCCCATACTCACCCTGCGAATCTCCAAGGCGAAAGGTCTCTGCACGATCATCCAGAAGGACTTCGCGGGAAAGTTTTCTCCACACCGCATAAGGAAAGCTTTTCAGATCGATTCCGCTCGGTGAAAAATCATAGCGATACTTTTCTCTCTGCTCTTCCTGGCGCTCTGTTCCCGGTTGCTCTTCCCTTCGGAACTGATATACTCCATCAATCTGTGCGACAAATACGCCTTTTCGAGGCTTTGTCTCAATATATCCCTCAGAGAGTAACTGCTCATATGCAAGTTCTACAGTACTTCTGCTAATCTCCAGATATCTCGCAAGTGACCGTGAAGATGGCAGCTTTACTCCACATGCAAGCCGGCCACTCTGAATATCTTCTTTGACATACTGATAAATCTGCTCATACAGCGGAGTAACCGACTGTGGATCAAGACTGATCGTCAATTCCTTCATTTATATCTCCTATTTCGGCAGTCTGAAAGAGCTCTTCAGCGATACGATACGATTAAATACAAGCGCATCTGGTCTGGAATCTTTTGCATCTACGCAGAAATAACCATTTCTCACAAACTGGAAGCTGTCATAAGCCTGTACACCATCGAAACTTGGTTCCAGATAGCAATCTTTTAAAATCGTAAGTGAATTTGGATTTAAGTTCAAGGAGCCATCCTCTTTGTTATATACTCCCTTTTCTTCATCTACAATATTTTCGTACAGACGAAGTTCTGCCTTTGTCGCATACGGTGCCGGTACCCAGTGGATCGTTCCTTTTACTTTTCTTCCGGTAAATCCGCTTCCACATTTTGTCTCTGGATCATAAGTACAATGTACTTCGATCACGTTTCCATTTTCATCCTTTACAAAGCTTTCACATTTTACAAAATATGCATGCATGAGGCGTACTTCATTGCCCGGGAACAGACGGAAATATTTCTTCGGAGGCTCTTCCATAAAATCTTCCCGTTCAATATAAAGTTCACGGCAGAACGGAACCTTGCGGAATCCAAGCGCTTCATTTTCCAGATTGTTGGCAACATCCAAATATTCTACTTCTCCTTCTGGATAGTTGTCGATGATCAGCTTGATCGGATCCATCACTGCCATCATACGAGGCTTCTTCATTTTCAGATCCTCGCGGATACAGTATTCTAACATCGCATAATCCACAGAGCTGTTGCTCTTTGACACCCCACAGAGCTCCACGAACATTTTAATCGATTCCGGTGTAAATCCTCTTCTTCTAAGCGCTGCGATGGAAACTAATCTTGGATCATCCCATCCATCCACAATTCCATCTTCGACCAGCTTCTTGATATAACGCTTTCCTGTCACAACATTCGTCAGATACAGTTTTGCAAACTCAATCTGTCTCGGTGGATGATCAAACTCACATTCTCTGACTACCCAGTCATAAAGCGGTCTGTGATCTTCAAATTCCAATGTACAGATGGAGTGGGTAATCTTCTCAATAGCATCCTCGATCGGATGTGCGAAATCATACATCGGATAGATACACCATTGATCTCCGGTATTGTGGTGCGTCATGTGTGCTACACGGTAAAGAATCGGATCTCGCATGTTGATATTCGGTGATGCCATATCAATTTTGGCACGGAGCACTCGCTCCCCATCTTCAAATTTTCCGTCACGCATTGCCTCGAACAATTCTAAATTTTCTTCCACAGAGCGATCTCTGTATGGACTGTTTTTTCCCGGTTCTTTTAATGTCCCACGGTATTCTTTGATCTCTTCTGCTGTCAGATCACAGACATATGCCTTGCCTTTTTTGATCAGCTTGACTGCACATTCATACATCGCTTCAAAATAATCAGAGGCAAAGAACAGATTATCTTTCCAATCTGCGCCAAGCCACTTAATGTCTTCTTTGATGGAATCGACGAATTCTACTTTTTCCTTTGTCGGGTTTGTATCATCAAAACGCATATGGAATGTTCCATTGTATTTCTGTGCAAGACCATAATTTAACAGAATGGACTTTGCATGTCCGATATGTAAATATCCGTTCGGTTCCGGAGGGAATCTTGTGCAGACGGTATCATACACTCCTTCTTTTAAATCTTTGTCTATTTCCTGTTCTATAAAATTTTTAGAAACTACTTCGTTCTCCATTGTCATCCTCCTCGTTTTCATTCATGCTCAATATCTTACCATAAAATAAAATTGATAACAAGGTAGATTTTACCTGCCCGCCGAAATTCTTCCTTCCATTCTGCCCTGCAGTTTTAAAAGTGCCTGCACAAGGATCGCACTGTGATCCACCGCAATCTTCCCCGGCTCCCGCACCCGATAGGAGACTTCCTGGACCAACTCTCCCCTGCAATTTTTCTCTACAACTGCAGTCGTGTCAATCTGTTTCTCTTCATTAAATAACTGAAGCTGATAGACTTGCAGACTTGTGTCTCCATTCCTCTGTTCCTCCACGCAAGACAATCGGATCTTACACCACGCAGCATCAGCCGCATCGTCCCCGGCCTCGATGGAGATTTCTTCTCTGTTTACAAGCGCCATGTACGCAGTTGTGATCACTCTCGTGCGCGGATCCCGGTCCATCGCACCATAAACTGCAATCTGCTCCATGCAGAGTCCGCTGACACCTGTCTCTTCTTGAAGTTCTCTCCTTGCAGTCTCTTCCAAATCTTCTCGGAGATTGATAAATCCTCCCGGAAGTGCCCAGAATCCGATGCTTGGATGGTTACTTCTCTTTACAAGAAGTACCTCAAGCGCATTGACATCTCTAATCTGCTCTTCCATTCCTCTGTATGAAAATACTACCGCATCCGTCGTACACGATGGCGTCTCATATCTATACGGCTGATACCCCTCCAGAAATTCTTCCAATGTCTGTCCATCCTTGTTCCGCTCGCCGGTTCCTCTAAATGGCTCAATATTTTCCAAAAACGATGCCATCCTATTTCCCTCCATTTCGTTTCTTTATCCGACCTCTCTGATTGTTCCCGCTCCACGTACTCTATACACAGTTTACCATCAATCAAGTATGAAGTCTATGTAATAAAAAAGAATAAGAACTTTTAAATCAAAAATTCTTACTCTCTCCTGAAGCTGCCTAGGGGACTTGAACCCCCGACCTCCGCCTTACCAAGGCGACGCGCTACCGACTGCGCCAAGGCAGCATATTTTACTGTCAACATTGATACTATACCGAAAAACACTCTCCTTGTCAAGAGGAGAGTGTTTGATTTTCAATTATTTTTGTATGTTTCCTGGCACATGCACCATGCTTCATTCTTTCTTATGGTTTAAAATTCCTTGTGCCTTGCTTTTAATCCTCTGCAATGCATTATCTACTGCTTTGGGACTTTTCCCGATCAATTTCGCGATCGTCTGGTACTCCGTGCCGAGCAGATGCAAGTATAAGACACGGTTTTCCAGATCACTGAGCTGTTCTTTGAGCATACTTTCTGCCTGCCGGAAATATTCCTTATTCAGGAACAATTCTTCCGGGTTGTTCTCCCTATCCGGCTGGATCGTATCAATCAACGGCGGACGCTTGTTTTCCTCAGACGCATCTCCCTCCTCGTAAAGAGAAACATAAGAATTCAGAGGAATATGTTTTTTTCTCTTTGATGCCTCAATCGCACTGTACATCTGTCTCGAGATGCATAGTTCTGCAAAGCTTGCAAACGAACTTTCCAGCGCAAGATCATAATCCCGGACCGCTTTAAAAAGTCCGATCATCCCCTCCTGGATCAGGTCATCATTTTCTCCTCCGAGGAGAAACATCGCCTTTGCCTTTTTTCGCACGAGATATTTATATTTTTCCATAATGAAATCCATAATCTCAGACTCTCCTTTCCGGAGAGCCGCGATCAGCTGCTCATCTGTCATTTTCTCATACGTTTCCATCTATCCACGCTGCCTTACGATCTCATACGCCAGCACTCCTGCTGCCACCGATGCATTTAAGGAATCAATATCCCCTTTCATTGGAATGGAAGCAACAAAATCGCACTTCTCCTTCACAAGGCGGCTGACTCCCTCTCCCTCGTTTCCAATCACAAGACCAATCGGACCAGTCAGATTCATCCGGTACATGGACTCTCCGCCCATATCTGCACAGACAAACCAAAGTCCACGCTCTTTTAACTCTTCCATCGTCTTTGCAAGATTTGTAACCTTTGCCACAGGAGTATAATTCAATGCCCCTGCCGAAGTTTTCGCTACCGTCGCTGTAAGTCCTACTGCTCTCCGCTTCGGAATGATCACCCCATGTGCACCGGCAAGATTGGCTGTACGGATGATTGCTCCAAGATTGTGCGGATCCTCGATATTATCAAGCAGAATGAAAAACGGATCTTCCCCTCTCTTTTCTGCAAGCGCAAACATATCTTCAATCTCAGAATATTCATAAGCCGCTGCATGCGCAATGACTCCCTGATGCTTCCCGGTTTCTGACAGCTGATCCAACCTTTCCTTCGAAACGAAATTTAAGATCGTATCGTGCTTTTTTGCCTCACGAACAATCGTGCGGACCGGTCCGTCCTGACATCCATCAAGGACAAATAACTTATCTACCGGTTTTCCCGAACGGAATGCCTCCAGCACTGCATTTCTCCCCTCGATTGTCAGTGACTTGATTTCTATCTTTGTTTCCTTACTCATCTTTGTTCTCCTCTGTATTCAAACTTTCTAATCCCAATCGAATCAACTCAACCATCCGCGTCCAGTTCTTCTCCAGATACAGATACCCCATAAGTGCCTCAAACCCTGTAGCTCTCCGGTAATCTGTCACAGATTGGTTTTTTGCCGGGGAAACTGACTTGGAATTTCTTCCTCTCTTATAAACAGCCAGCTCCTCCTGAGTCAACACTCCCTGAAGTGTCCGCATCATCTTTGACTGCGCAGATGCCTGCACAAGAGCACTCGTCTCTTTGTGCAGTTTCTGTACTTGTTTATTTCCTTCATTGATCACGATCGTTTTGATGATCAGATCATAAATACTGTCCCCAATATATGCCAGTGTCAGTGGAGAGTATTCCCGGATATCTACTTCTTTTAAGGAAAATGTCTCCTGCATACAGGAAAACAGATCTTGTTCTATGCTCTTTTCCATTTTACTCCTTCTCTTGTATCTTCCAAAATAATTCCTTTTTCTAACAACTCGTTACGAATCTCATCTGCTCGCTGGAAATTCTTTGCTTTTCTCGCCGCCTGCCGTTCTTCTATTAATGCTTCGATATCTTCTGCAAGAAGTTCTTCTTCCTTCACTACAATGATTCCGAGAACATCGGACAAATGTACAATGCGTTCCAGAAGCGCGCTGTCATATGCCTGAGAAGAAGTTTCATCTGCTGTTGTATTTGCAAATTTTACAAGCTCAAAAATTGCCGCAATGGCATCTGCCGTATTAAAGTCATCTTCCATTGCCTCCTCAAACGCAGTGACAAACTTCTCAGTTTCCTGGATTTGTACTTTCTCGGCATCGGTCATCTCCCCATTCTTTGCGTTTGCCGCAAGATATTTCAAATTCTCTGCCGCCGTAATGATACGCTCCAGTCCGTTTTTAGAAGCCGCCATCAGTTCCGCGCTAAAGTTTAGCGGACTTCTGTAATGTGCACTCAGCATAAAGAAACGGAGCACCTGCAGATCATACTGTTCTGCAATCTCACGCACCGTACGGAAATTCCCGAGTGATTTTGACATTTTTCGATTATCGATATTTAAAAATGCATTGTGCATCCAGTATTTTGCAAACTCTTTCCCATTGGCCGCCTCGCTCTGTGCGATCTCATTTTCATGATGAGGAAATACAAGATCCTCTCCTCCCGCATGGATATCGATCTGATCACCCAAATACTTTTTGGACATCACTGAGCACTCGATATGCCATCCCGGACGGCCGTCACTCCACGGTGATTTCCAGAAAGGTTCTCCCTCTTTCTTCGGTTTCCAAAGTACGAAATCAAGCGGATCCTCCTTCTCGTCTTCTCCTGTTACAAGAAGAGATCTTCCGCCGGATCGTAAATCATCCAGATTTTTATGAGACAGCTTTCCGTAAGGCCCAAATTTTCTTGTGCGGAAATATACCGTTCCGTTTTTCTCGTAGGCATATCCTTTTTCGATCAGCTGCCCGATCATCTCGATCATTCCATCAATCTCCTGTGTTGCCAGTGGATGGGTCGTCGCCGGCTTGACATTCATGCCTTCCATGTCCTTTTTGCACTCTGCGATATATCTCTGAGAGATTTCCTCCGCAGATACATATTCCTCGATCGCCTTCTTAATAATCTTGTCATCAACATCCGTAAAGTTTGATACGAAGTTTACCTCATATCCTTTGTATTCAAAATATCTTCTCACTGTGTCAAATACGATCATCGGTCTTGCATTTCCAATATGAATAAAATTGTATACCGTCGGTCCGCAAACATACATACGAACTTTCTTCTCTTCTAACGGTACAAATTCTTCTTTTTTCTTTGTCAATGTGTTATACAGTTTCATCTTTCTTCCTCCTGCTCTTTTTCTTTTTTGCTTTTGGCTTTTTTTCGTCTTTTTTCTGCCTCTTTTTCTCTTCTTTTTCCAAGCGGCATTGCTGCAGACTTTGCTTTAACTCCATCACTTGATTTTTCAGACGAAGATTTTCTTCTTGTAATGCGTGAATATCAGTAAGAACCGGATCCGGCAAATGGATCTGATCCAAGTCTGTCCGCGGTATCTTTTCGCTGCCCATTCGGACAATTCTGCCCGGTACTCCGACAACCGTACAATTCGGCGGCACTTCTTTTAACACAACAGACCCGGCGCCAATCTTTGCATTTTCTCCGATCGTAAAAGAACCAAGAATCTTCGCTCCGGCACTGACCATCACATTATCCTCCAAAGTCGGATGCCTTTTCCCTTTTTCCTTTCCAGTCCCTCCAAGTGTCACTCCCTGATACAGGGTGACATTATCGCCAAGCACTGCTGTCTCACCAATGATCACTCCACTTCCATGATCGATAAAAAGTCCCTTTCCGATCACTGCACCCGGATGAATCTCTATTCCGGTCTTTCTTACTGCCCTCTGAGAAATCCACCTGGCCAGAAAATAATGCCTGTTCTGGTACAGCTTATGCGCTGCCCGGTAATGAAGGATTGCTTTAAAACTCGGGTATAAAAACACTTCTGCAGTTGTCTTGATCGCAGGATCCCTTTCTCGGATCACCGCAATCTCCTCCCTGATGTAAGAAACCATTCCCATCCTGCTGCCTCCTTCTGATTTCCCATATAAAACAAAAACTCCATCTCCCTAAAGAGACGAAGTTTATCCGCGGTTCCACTCTTCTGAAAATCTGCCCATTGTTCAGACTTTCACTTTCACGCATGTAACGTATGCCAACGTATCTGGCTACTTTCTTTCGCCGGATCAGCTCCCGAATGCACTTCACAGACGCTTTCCTGAAGTGTGCTTTCAGCCGGTGACACACTCTCTCTGTCAGTTCCAAATCTATTACTCTTTTCGTTCTCAGCCTTTTTCATGATATCTATACATCAGTGTATGCAATAAAATCGTTTTTGTCAACCGTTTTCTTCGCAAGCAGCAGCTTCAGACAATTTCATTTAAAAAGACACCGTCTGCAGGTTCGATTTTATTCAAATCTTTCTGCAGTACTTCCGGCAGCTTTTCTTCCGTATAGGGTACCCATCCAAAAAGAATCTGTGTCAGAGCTGCAATCGAAATCTGCCGATCTGTGTCATTTTCTTTTGCTGCTGTGCTGACTGCAATCTTTGTCCCATCGCTTTCCAGCAAAAATCTCCTGTTATTTTCTTCCAGAATCGGATCTGTCACTTCTACTGTAAAGGAAAATGTTGTCCTTGGACGAAGACTCTCAAAAAATCCCGGAAGATAAAGAAGTCTTGCCATAATAAGCGGTCTGTCTCTCTCTTCGGTCACACTTTTTTTAATATTGTGTACATCCAGATTCCAACCATCACAAAAAATCGCCTCGTTCCCTTTTGTCAGCCAAAATACTGCCTGAGGAAGTGCCTCTTCCTCTCCTTTCTTCAGAAGCGGTTCCCGGATTTCATAGGTCTCCTCTTTTGCAAAAAAGAAACTTCCGACAAGCTTTCCATTTTTTTCGATCATACCAATCCCACCATGCTCACTCTTCTGTTCCGCAAGCATCCTCCGATAATACTGCTCCGTACGGACAGCCACAACCTGATATGATTGCCGCAGAATCTCTTCTGCAAACTCTGCAAGCTTTCTGCAGTCTTTTTCAGATGCCTCCCGCATCTCATAGATATTTCCCCGAAGTTCATGAGATACCGACCTCTCCTTGCTTCCACAAACTTTTCCGCCCCTCTGTCGGTAAATATATCGAAAATCGTAAGGGTGATATATACTCTCCGCTGCGGGCATTAAAAAAGTAAACGGTTCTTTTCTGGCATACATCTTTTTTAGAGATGCCTGCAAAAGTGCGCCCATAAACCCACGCTTTCGGAATCGCTCCTCTGTTGCCACTGCGATAATATAGTGTGTCAGAAATTCAGAATCGTTGATCCGCATTTCATATGGATTCAGCTGGATCATCGAACAGATCTGATGCTCCTGCTCAATCACATACATCTCATTGTCCAACGTCTTCACTGTATAATAATAATCAAGAAATTCTTTTGTATCCTCTGCAAATACACGTTCCCACAATTCTCTTGTCCGTCCGTGTTCTTCTCTTTGAAGCATTCTCACTTCCATCTTATCGCTCCGTTCCTTCAGACGTCTTCCGGCATCCTCCACACCCCTGGCAGCCGCCTGCACCTTCTTCCGCAAATACCTGATAGCTCATAGTACGCATACTCTCGATTGCACAGATTGCCTGAGAGGAGATCCCTTCTCCGCTTCCGGTAAATCCAAGCCCCTCCTCCGTCGTTGCCTTGATATTGATCTGCTCTTTCTCAAGTCCAAGTACCTCCGCGATATTTTCCCGCATCTGTTCAATATACGGAAGCATTTTCGGACGCTGTGCAATAATCGTCGCGTCAATATTCTCAATCAAATACAATTTTTCCTCCAGAAGTTTTCCGACATGTTTTAACAATTCCATGCTGGAAATCCCTCTGTATCTCTCATCTGTATCCGGAAAATGCTTCCCGATATCTCCAAGTGCTGCCGCTCCCAAAAGCGCGTCCATGATCGCATGGAGCAGCACGTCCGCATCCGAGTGACCAAGGAGCCCCTTTTCATACGGAATTTTCACTCCACCAAGAATCAAATCTCTTCCTTCTGTCAATTTGTGAACATCGTAACCAAGTCCTACACGCATAATGGCACCTCTTTCTCTGTTATTCTTATTATTTTCTCTGTGGCATTGGGCTGATAGAGGCCTGTCTTCTCGGGAACATTTCTTTGGAAGTTTCTGACTCTTCTTGATGTTCCTGCACCTTCTCCTCTGTCACTTCTTCTGTCACTTCCTCTTTTTCTTCCTTTTCATCTATCTGTACGATATCCTCGTCTTCTTCCTGCTCCTCATCCATTTCTTCTTCAGAACCGTCTTCTTCTGTTTCCTCCGGCAAATCTTCTTCCGGATCAAGCGGCTCTTCGTTTAAATCGTCTTCCTCAATCTCGTCCTGTGATGTTTCTTCAGATTCCGCTTCCTGCACAGCCTCCTCTTCTTGGACAGATTTCTCCTGCGATTCCAAGTTTTCCTGTTGATCCTGTTCCTCTTTGGCACTTTCTGAGAGATCCTGGAAATTGATATTTGAATTTCCCTCCGACATTCTTCTGTCCGTCTGTTCGATTTCCCCGTTCTCCTCGGATTTTTTGTTTTTCTGTTTCCAGAACTCAATATCCACTCCATATTCTTTCAGCAATGCTCCCACAGAAAGATAGAGTACGGTTCCACCTACTGCCATAAAGAAAATGCTGACGATGATCATCAGTACTTTTTCATTAGGTTCTGTCTGAAGAACACCGATCAGAAGGGAAATTCCGATATAAAGAATATATCCGCCTGCCAGCATTTTTAAAATCATTCTGCTTTTGTCGTTCATCTTTCTTACTCCTCTGTCGAAAAGGCTGTTGCAAACCGGAATGTTTCCTTTTGTAACAGCCTTTTTGTATTTATTTCTTTTATTGTACTTGAAAACAAAAAAAACATCAAGAAAAATAAAAAAAACCGAAGAATATTCTCCCGGTTTCCTTTGATACTTCTCTATACTTTTGATAGTAGCGGGAACAGGATTTGAACCTGCGACACCACGGGTATGAACCGTGTGCTCTAGCCAACTGAGCTATCCCGCCATATATTTATATAATTTTTTATAAATAGCGGGAACAGGATTTGAACCTGCGACACCACGGGTATGAACCGTGTGCTCTAGCCAACTGAGCTATCCCGCCACATATAATCTCCTATGAAATGCTTTCATATAA